>NZ_NEIQ01000042.1:0-5988 GCF_002112765.1 Pseudomonas sp. B6(2017)
TGCAGCCCATCGCGATTGTCGGAATGAGCTGTCGCTTCGCACCGCAACTTTCCAGCCTGGAGAGTTATTGGGACTTTCTGGTTCAAGGCCGCTGTGCGGTCGGTGACTTGCCCGGCGACCGCTGGGCCGATTATGAGAACAGCAGTCCCGAAGTGGCGGCGGCGCTGAAGAAGGCCACGCGCCGTGGATGCTTCATGGAGCGGATCGATCATTTCGATCCGGGATTCTTCGGTATTTCCGCCCGCGAGGCGCAGTCCCTGGACCCGCAGCAGCGGATGATCCTGGAACTGGCCTGGGAGGCGCTCGAGCACGCCGGCATCCCGCCATTGATGATCAAGGGCAGCGAGGCGGGGGTATTCGCCGCTGCCAATTCGTTCGACTACGGGCACCGGATGCTGGCCGACCTGAGTCATATCGAGCCCTGGGTGGTCAACGGCGGGATGTTGTTCGGCATCGCCAACCGGGTGTCCTACATCCTCGACCTTCACGGCCCCAGCCTGGTGGTCGACACCGCCTGTGCCGGCTCGCTCACGGCGCTGCACCTGGCCTGCCAGAGCCTGCGCGATGGCAGTACCGGGCTGGCCCTGGTGGCGGCGGTGAACCTGATGACATTCCCCGGTTTGAGTCTGGCGCTGGATGCCTCGGGCGCCACGGCGGCCGATGGTCGCTGCAAATCCTTCGATAGCGCTGCCGACGGTTATGGCCGCGGGGAAGGAGCGGGGGTGCTGGTCCTCAAGCGCCTGGAGGATGCATTGCGTGACCAGGACCGGATACTGGCCCTGGTCCGGGGTTCGGGGGTGTTCCAGGACGGCCACAGCGCCGGGATGATGGCGCCCAATGGCGAAGCCCAGGAGCTGATGCTGCGCCAAGTCTATCGCCAGGCCGATGTTCCCTGTGCCTCGGTGCAGTACGTGGAGGCCCATGGCACCGGCACCCGCCTGGGGGACAAGGCTGAGCTGACGGCGATTTCCCGGGTGTTCGGCAGCACGCGCAGCGGCGGCGAGAAATGCCTGGTGGGCTCGGTCAAGCCCAATATCGGCCACCTGGAAGCGGGCGCCGGCATCGCCGGCTTGATCAAGGCTGTGCTGGCGCTGAACCACGGGCAGCTGCCGCGTAGCTTGTACGAGAACCTGACCGACGAGGTCGACTGGAGCACTTCGGGCATCGAGGTGGTTTCCAGCCTCATGCCATGGCCGGACACCGGTTCGCCCAGGCGGGCCGGAGTCTCTTGTTTCGGCGTGGGCGGTACCATCGCCCACGCGATCATCGAGGCTGCGCCGGTGACACCCCAGGCGCGGCCGGGTGCCCAACCGCCTTGCGGGACGCGACTGTTCCCTCTGTCCGGGCAGGCGCCGCAGAACTTGCGTCACAGCGCCGCGCGCCTTGCCCATTGGGTGCAACAGCACCCCGAGGCCGCGCTGGAAGATATCGCCCATACCCTCGGGCAACGACGCGCGCACTTGCCTGCCAGGGGCGCATTGTTGGCGAGCAATTCCACGGAGTTGCTCAAGGCCTTGGGCCAGTTGGCGGCAGGCAGCGATAGCGAGTGCTGTTTCAGCGGCTCGGTGCTGGCCGGGCGAGGGCCGGTCTGGGTGTTCTCCGGACATGGTGCGCAGTGGCATGGCATGGGCCGGGAGCTGCTGGCTAGCCAGCCGGTATTCGCCGCTGAACTGGACAGTCTGGCCGAGGTGTTCAGTGCTGAGCTGGGGTACACGCCCCGCGAGGCGCTGGAGCAGGGCGTGTTCGATTCGGTGGAGCGTATCCAGGCCACGACCTTTGCCTTGCAGCTGGCCTTGGCGGCGCTTTGGCGCAGCCTGGGGCTCGAGCCCCGGGCAGTGATCGGCTATTCCACCGGTGAGATCGCTGCGGCGGTGGTCGCCGGCGCCCTGGACAAGCAATCGGCCGCGCGTTTTGCCTGCCGCCGGGCGGCGCTTTACCAGCGCCTGTCCGGCCAGGGGGCTATGGTCATGGTCAACCTGCCATTCGCCGAGGCCGCCAGGCGCCTGGAGGGGCGCGCACAGGTGGTCGCGGCAATCGCCGCCAGCCCCTCGTCCACGGTGATTTCCGGTACGGCCGGCGAGGTCGAGCGGCTCGCCGGTGATTGGGCCGAGGAGGGGTTGGTGCCGCGGCGCGTGGCGAGCGATGTGGCGTTCCACAGTCCACACATCGACCAGGTCCTGGAGGATATCCGCCAAGCCGCTGGCGAACTGCGCTGCCTGACTCCGCGCCTGCCCATGTACAACTCGTCCCTGGGCGATCCCCGGGCCCTGGCGCCCCGGAATGCGGACTTCTGGTGCGCGAACTCACGTAACCCGGTGCTTTTCGAGCAAGCAGTGACGGCAGCCCTGGAGGATGGCTTCGAGCTGTACCTTGAGGTGTCCAGCAAGCCCATCGTCGCCCACGCCCTGAAGGAGACTGCCGATGCTTGCGGGCGCGAACACGTAATGGTGTGCCCGAGCCTCAGGGAGGGGCGGCCGGAGTATCCGGAACTGCTCGCTAGCCTCGCTCGTCTGTATTGCCACGGCGCCGACCTGCAATGGCCGGCTCCGGGAGCCTTGCTCGATCTGCCGAGCATGGGCTGGAACCACCAGCGCTACTGGACCACGGCCTTGCCTGTGCGGGCCAACCTGGGCAGGGGCCACGATCCGCTGCGGCATTCGTTGCTGGGCAGCCGCCAGCTGGTGCGCAGTGCGCCGCCCTGTGACATCTGGCGCACGCGGCTGGATTTCGAACTGCGTCCCTATCCGGGCAGCCATCCGATCTGCGGCGTGGAGATCTTGCCAGCGGCGGCCTTGCTGAACAGCTTCATGCAGGCCGGGACGCGGGACGGGCACCTTCCGACCCTGCGTGACGTGGTGTTGCGCACGCCCGTGGCGGTGGAGGGTACACGGGATATCCAGATCGTCAGGCAGGGCCAGCAGATCCGCCTGTGCAGCCGACTTGACGATGAAGCGGTGCAATCCGAGCAGGAGCGCGAAATGGGCTGGTTGACCCATACCACCGCCAGCCTGGACTGGAACACCGAGCTGCAAGGCCCGGCGCCCGAAGTGGCGGCCTGGCAGGTTGACTGCCCAGAGTCGCTGGAGTGGCCGCAGCTCGAGCCGATGTACCGGCGCCGGGGCATCGCCGACTATGGCTTCCGGTGGCATATCCGTTCGTTGCGGCGCGGGCCGGGCCGGCTGATGGCGACGATCCAGGCGCAGCTCGGCCCGAACCAGGCCAACAGCTGGGCGGTGGTGCTGGATGCCGCGCTGACCAGCCTGCCGCTGTTGTTGCCGGATGACGATCTGTTGCGCATGCCGGCGGCTATCGCCTCGTTGTGCGCGAGGTCCACGCCACCGGAGATCTTTACCCTGTTCGCCGAACTGGCGCCGCGCACTGGCGAGCGCCAGCCCATCGACCTGCTGGTGCTCGATGAGCGGGGAGAGCTGGCCGCGCGCATCGAAGGCCTGGTGTTCATGACGGTGGACCGCCAGGACGAACTGGCCCACGGCAGCAGTGCGACGGTGTTCGTCGAAGACTGGGAGACCTGTCGCTTCGAGCCCCCCACCGAGCCGCTGCCGCAGTTGGTGCTCCTCGGATCGGACGACGAGGCCGCGCAGCGTTTGTCCCTGGGGCTGCGCCGGGCCGGGATCGAGCATGCCCGGGTACGAGACGGCGCCGAAATGCGCTTGAATGGACAACCGACGCTGGTGCTGGTGCTCGGCAGCGCACCGGCAGACGATGAGGCGTTGTCGGATGCGGTCGAGGCCAATGCCTGGCGCCTGCTGCAAGCTACGCAGCAGGTCCAGCGCCTGGCCCTGGAGCAGCCATCCCTGCGCCTGGGTTGCGTGACCTTCGGAGTCAAGGCCATGGCCAACCGGGCCGCCCTGGCCCAGTCGCCGCTGTGGGGTGTGGCGCGGATCGTCGCCGGCGAACAGCCAGGCCTCTGGGCAGGCTTGATCGACATCGATCCGGCAGCCTTGAACAGCGACAGCACCTTCGGCCTGCTACGAGGCGCCCTGGGGCACAAGAGCGAGGATGTGCTGGCCATCGGTACCCAGGCCTGCCAGGTCCTGCGCTTGCAGGAAGCAGTCGTGCCAGGCCCCAAGGGCAAGCCGCAATGCGTTCCGGACGCCACCTACGCCATCACCGGCGGCTTCGGCGCCCTGGGCCTGCAGGCCGCCCAGCACCTGGTGAACCAGGGTGCACGGCGCCTGGTGCTGATCGGCCGCCAAGGCTTGCCGGCACGCAGCGTCTGGCCCGCGCTGCAGGATCCGCAACAACGCTTGGTGATCGACGGCATCCGTGCGCTGGAGCGCCAGGGCGTGACGGTGCTGCCCCTGGCGCTGGACATCGCCGATACGGCGAAGGTGGCCGAGGCGTTGTCCGAGTCGGCCCTGGGCCTGCCGGCGATACGCGGCGTGGTGCACGCCGCTGGCGTCTTCAAGGGCGGCATGATCGAGCATCTGCAGCGCGCCAGCCTGTCCCAGGTGCTGCGGGCCAAGGTCACCGGGACCCTGGCCCTGGAGTGGGCGTTTCCTCCCGGGAGCCTGGACTTCCTGGTGCTGTTCTCCTCCAGCGGGCAGCTGGCGCGCCCCTCGGGGCAGGCCGGTTATGCCGCGGCGAATGCCTTCATGGATGGCTTCGCCAGGTATCGGGCAGGGCAGGACGGTCAACGGACCCTGAGCATCGCCTGGATGGCCTGGGAGCAATTGGGGATGTCCAGCAATATCGACCCAACCCTGCGCGAATGCGCGGCCAATGGCCTGGGGGCTCTGAGTATCCCCACGGCACTGGCGTCCTGGCAGTTGGCCCAGGACTGTGGTGCACCCTATGCGGCGGTATTTCGTGTACAGCGCTCGGCGGACCTAGGCCAGCCACTGCCGGTGTTGAGCAGGCTGCTGTGCGACGCCGCGCAAGAGGCGGCGCAAGTGACGTCACTCGATCCCTGGCGCGCGGTGCCCGACGAGCAGCTTGGGCAGTGGCTGACGCAGGACATCCAGGCGTTGATCGCGGCTGAACTGCGTTGTGCCCCCGAGGACATCAACCCCCAGCGGTCGTTGGTGGAGAAGGGCATGGATTCGCTGCTCAGCGTCGCACTGCGGATTCGCCTGAAGCAGCGCTACCGGATCGACCTGCCGCCCACGCTCATCTGGAACCACCCGACCGTGGAGGCCATTGCCCGCTACGTGCGCCAGGCACTGGCCTAGCCAGTAAGGCAAGCCGGCCCGGTACCTGCCAGACCAGGCGGCGTTGCCGGGGCCGGTGGATTTCTCATGCAACCGACAGGAAACCGCCATGCAGAATGCAACGGCCAGCTGGACCGCGATCTACACCTCCATCGCCCGTGCCGCCCACCAGGTACTGGACCAGCACCCCAAGGTGGTCGACGACCCGGTGGTGGTCGGCCTGGTCGAGGGCTCCAGTGCGGCGCAGATCCAGGCTCGGGCCGACGACTTCCAAGGGCCGGTGCAGTGCCTGGCCCGGGCGTTGTTCGTCATGCGCAATCGCTTGGCCGAAGACGAACTGCATCGAGCGGTAGCGGCTGGGGCAGGGCAATACCTGATGCTCGGGGCGGGCTTGGATACTTTCGCCTATCGCCAGCCCGACTGGGCCCGGGGTATACGCCTGATCGAGGTCGACCACCCTGCCTCCCAGGCATGCAAGCGCGATTACCTGCACGCGGCGCGCATCGGCATTCCGCGCAACCTCAGTTTCTGTGCCATGGATTTCGAGCGCATGACCCTGCGCCAGGGCCTGGAAACCGTCGGCTTCGATCCCCAGGTGCCGGCCTTCCTGTCCTGGCTCGGCGTCACCCAGTACCTGGAGCGGGCGGCGATCCAGCGCACCCTGGAAGATGTGCTGGCGCTCCCGGTCGGTAGTGGCCTGGTGATGAGTTTCATCATCAAGGATCCGGGGCTCGATGGCCTGGACCAGGAGGCGGTGCAGGTGTTTTCCAGCCTGGCGGCCGCTCGCGGCGAACCCTGGATCAGCCGCTTCGACCCC
>NZ_NEIQ01000043.1:0-5387 GCF_002112765.1 Pseudomonas sp. B6(2017)
TGAGGGCTAGACCATGAACGTCGGTAGCTATGCTCGGGTGGCTTCCCAGCACGGGATGATCACCTTGCAATCGTCGGCCGCCGATCTGCGGGCGTTCCAGGACTTCGCGGCCCTGGTGCCCAAGGCTGCGGCTGCGGCCCAGCGGCGGGCGATCAACAAGACCTTGGGTTGGCTGCGAACTCATATCGCCCGGGCGGTCAGCGCCAAGGAAAGGATCGTGGTCGGCGCTGTTCGCCAGCGCCTGCGGGCGTACTCGGTCAACGGCAACGGGCAGGGGCGGCTGTGGTTCGGCATCAACCCGATTGAGTCGAGCCGGATCGGTCGGGCCCGCCAGAATCGAACCGGTGTATCGGTGGCGGGGCGACGCTATCAGGGCGCGTTCTTCAAGCGCGTCTATGGCGGCACGCCTGATATCTGGATCAGGACCAGCAGCAAGCACTTCAACGCGAGGGACTACCCCGAAAGCGATATCTCGGGCCTCGGCTCGGGGTCGGGGTGGGTGTCCGAGCAGGACAACCGCTTCCCCCTAGCCAAGGCCAAGGTGTCACTCGATGACGTGCGCCCGAGCTTCAATGAGTGGGTCAGAAAGGCAGATGAACGCCTGCTGGTGATCCTGGAGCAGGAATTGAACTACGAACTGCAAAAGTACCTGCGGGGGAGTAACCGTGTCTGATGAACCTTTCAGTCTTGGCCAGTTGTATGGCGCCATCGAGCAGCACATTAGGGACGCTATTCCCGACTTGCAGTATGTCGGCACCATGCCGCACATGCTCCAAACAGTGGCCTTGCCGGCCGTGGTTATTGAGCTGGTGGAGTTTGAGCCCGCTCTGGATCAGCTGACCGGCCAAACGGCTGTGCAGGCGCGTTTCGAGGCGCGGGTTATCGTCGCGGCCGAGCAGGAAGACTGCGAGCAGCAAGCCGCGTTTGGTGCGGCTCAGTTGGCAGTGCTGCTGCGCCTGCAGACCTGGGGCGTGGAGGTGGAACCCGCCGAGTTTGTGCGAGCTGGCCGCGATTGGACGCGCCCCGAGCTGGACACCCTGGCGGTGTGGGCTGTGGAGTGGACCCATGTGTTGTACCTCGGCCTCGAGGAGTGGCCCTGGCCCAACCAGCCACCTGGAACCCTGGTGTTCGGGTTCAGCCCTGACACCGGCCCGGGTCACCAAGGCGGTTACCAGGGCCCCGAGGAGATGGCATGAGCTACGTTTCAGCAGCGCATGACCGCATGATCGCCGGCCTGATCATTCCCTGTAGCGTGGTCGCGGTCGATCTGGCCGCCGCTATGGTGCGCGTATCCGACGGTGCCGGCTGGACCAGCGCCTGGGTACGCTGGCACAGCCAGGCCGCAGGCAAGGCCCGACACTGGCGGGCGCCGAGCCTGGGCGAGCAGGGGGCCTTGATCAGCCCCAGCGGTGAGCCTGCTCAGGGCACTTTCGTCTCGGGGCTGTATGGCAACGCTGGAGCCCAGCCGGATAACCGCGACCACGTCGAGGTTTGGCGCTTCGACGATGGCGGATCGCTGGTCTACGACTGGCAGGCCAAGAGCTACAGCATCAGCCTGCCCAGCGGCACCGTGACCATTCAGGTCGGCGGCAGCTCGGCGGTGATCACCGATGATGCGATCACCGGTAAGGCCAGCAGCATCACCCTGACCGGGCAAATCACTTTGAACGGTGACGTACAAATCAACGGCGCGAGCCTAAAGCACAACGGGGTCAACGTCGGTTCGACTCATACCCATTCGGGCGTGATGCCCGGCGGTGGATCGACCGCGGTCCCTCAGTAACCAGCAGCCCGCAGTAGCGGGCTTTTTTTCGCCTGGAGCAAACATGACCACGACCAAGAAACCCGCCGAGCAAACCGGCGAGGAGCCGACAGCGCTCGGCGCTTCGGTGTTCCTCGACACTCTCTATACCTCCCGCGTGCTGATCCTGCCGGATGGCCGGCAACTGCAGGTGAAGCAAGGCCAGGTAACGGCTGAGGCAGGCGACCAGGTGGCGCAGGATTACCTGCGTTCGCATCCGGACCTACAGCCTCAGGGGTGACGCGATGATCGGAATGGATCGCCGAACGGGCCTGCCGCTGTCGGGCCTTGAGCATGTGAGGCAGTCCATCGAGGACATCCTGACCACGCCGCTGGGCAGCCGGCGGATGCGCCCGGAGTACGGCAGCGACCTGCGGCGCTATGTGGACTTGCCCGTCACCGGCGGCTGGAAAAGCGCCGTCCAGGCCGAGGTGGCCCGGGCGCTGTTGCGCTGGGAGCCGCGCTTGAAGCTGGAGCGGGTGCAGGTGGTGGCGGTGGTGGGGGGCCAGATCAGCTTTCAATTGATCGGCCAGTATCTGGGGGATAGCGCGGTGTTGGAGGTGACGGCATGAGCATACTGGACTTGTCGGCCCTGCCGGCGCCGCGGGTGCTGGAGCCCCTGGACTATGAGGAGTTGTACCAGCGCAAGCTGGCGCTGTTCCGCCTGGCCATGGGGGAGAACTGGAGCGCCGCGCTCGAGAGTGACCCGGTCGTCAAGCAACTGGAGCTGGTGGCGTATGGCGACATGCAGATGCGGGCCCGGATCAACGACGCGGCCAAGGCGTTGCTGCTGGCCCACGCCAAGGGCTCGGATCTGGATCACCTGGCGGCCAACGTAAAGTTGGCCCGGTTGGTGATCCAGCCCGGAGATCCCCTAGCTGTGCCGCCGCTGGAGGAGGTCAAGGAGTCCGACGACGCCTTGCGCGAGCGCGTCCAGTTGGCCTACGAGGGATTGACCACGGCGGGCCCTCGCAACAGCTACATCCTGCATGCCCGTAACGCCTCGGCGCTGGTGGCGGACGCTTCGGCAGAAAGCCCGGCCCCGGCCTGCGTCACCGTGTCGGTGCTGAGCCTGGAGGGCGACGGCACCGCCGGGCATGAACTGCTCGCTGCTGTTGCCCGGGCCGTCAATGATGACGATGTGCGGCCGGTGGCGGATCGGGTCACGGTGCAGAGCGCCCAGGTGTTGCGCTACCGCGTGGATGCGGTGTTGCACATGAAAGGCCCGGGCCCAGAAAGCGATGCCGCGCTGGTGGAGGCAGAGCGTCGGTTGAAAGCCTGGATGAACCCCCGCAAGCGATTGGGCGTTGAGGTGGCGCGCTCTGCCATCGATGCCCAGCTACACGTTGCCGGCGTGGCCAGGGTGGAGTTGCCAGGATGGCAGGACCTGGCCCCGACCCCAGCGCAGGCGGCGTACTGCACGGGCTACAGCATCAAGCTGGGGGCCTGATATGCCGAGCCTACTACCCATCAACAGCACGACGCTGGAGCGCGGCCTGGAGGCGATAAACACCCAGGACACGGCCAGCATCCTGCGCACGCTGTACAACCCGGACACCTGTCCGGCTCACCTGCTCTCGCAGCTGGCATGGGCCTGGTCGGTGGACCGCTGGGACCCGACCTGGTCGGAGTCGGTCAAGCGTAGCGCGATCAAGGCATCGTTTTTCATCCATGCCCGCAAGGGCACCATCGGCGCGCTGCGGCGGGTGGTGGAGCCCTTGGGCTACCTGATCGAGATCATCGAGTGGTTTAACACCGTGCCCCAGGGCGTGCCCGGGACCTTCGCCCTGAAGGTAGGCGTTCTCGAAACCGGGATCACCGAGGAGATGTACCGCGAGCTGGAACGCCTGATCGACGATGCCAAGCCGGTCACTCGGCACCTGACCGGTCTGGCGATCAGCCTGGAAACCAAGGGCGCGCTGAACCTCGGCGTGGCGGTGAACCTCGGCGATGAAATCGACGTGTATCCGCCTGTGCTGCGCGACATCGTCACGACAGGCGTCCTCGGCAACACCGGCCGCGAGTCCTCAACCGACAGCGTCGACGTGTACCCGCCTGCCTCAGGGGCCATTGCCCTGACTTGCTACATCGGCGCCCCTGGGCGTGAACATTCCATCGACTACCTGGACACTTACCCATGATCGACCCGAACAGTCAGTTCTTCGCCATTCTCACGGCCGCGGGCGAAGCTAAGCAGGCCAACGCCGATGCCCTGGGCATCCCCTGGAAGCTAACCGAGATGGGGGTGGGCGATGCCAACGGCACCGACCCTATCCCCGACCGGGCGCAAACCCGGCTGATCAACGAGCGCCGGCGCCGGCCGCTGAACAAGCTGTCGGTCGACCCGGCTAACCCGAACATCATCGTCGCCGAACAGATCATCCCCGCCGACGAGGGGGGGTGGTGGATTCGTGAAATTGGCCTGTATGACGCCGACGGCGCTCTGGTCGCGGTGGCGAACTGTGCGCCGAGTTACAAGCCGCTGATGTCCCAGGGCTCTGGCCGGACCCAGGTCGTGCGCATGAACTTCATCGTCTCCAGCGCGGCCAGCGTGGTGCTGAAAATCGATCCGGCGGTGGTGCTGGCCACCCGGCAATATGTCGATGACTCGATTGCCGACGCGGTCAATCGCCAGGACGCCAAGGCGTCGGTGCTGGTGGCGACTACGGGGCCAATCCAATTGGCTGGCACACCGACCATTGACGGGGTCCCGGTGCCGCCAGGCTCCCGGGTACTGGTGAAGGACCAGGCCCAGGGGAAAGACAACGGGATCTACGTCACGGCCGAGATCTGGAAGCGGGCCGCCGATGCAGACAGCAGCACAAAGGTTACTCCGGGCCTGCTGGTCGCTGTCGAGCAAGGCACCGCCAGCGCTGACACCCTGTGGCTGCTGTCGACGGATGGGCCGATTGTTCTCGGCACCACACCGCTGGCATTTAAGAGCGTTACCCAGGGCCTGGCGCCGATCAATTCGCCGGCGTTTACCGGGGTGCCGACTGCTCCAACGGCAGCACAGTTTGACGTCAGTAAGACCCTGGCCACGACAGAGTTTGTGCAGCGCGCTTTAGGCAATATCGCCGGATTCTTCCTGGTCCCAGCCCTGCCGACTACATTGAGCCCTTCCGCTGCGGGTGCGCGTGCTGTCATTTCCGCAAGCGTCTCTGGGACACTTACGCTTCCCTCGCTGGTCGGCCTAAAGGATGGTGCCAAGTATTACCTGCACAACAATAACGGGGTTTCCGTCACTGTCGCGGCGCAGGGCGGGCACAAGATCAATGCATTCGGAGTCAACCAACTGTCGAGCTTTACCATGCTGCCTGGCGCCACCGCAGTGTTGATCGCGGCCGGCAATCAGTGGTTATTTGAAGAGGGCTCGACGGCTCTTGAATACGTCCCTGAGTTCGCGAAAGTTCATGCCCCGGTTGGTTATCAGAAACTACCCAGTGGCCTGATCGTTCAATGGGGCAACATACGAGTGGGTACAACTCCTACGACCTTTACCTACCCTATTGCTTTTCCAACCGCCGTTTTTAGCGTGCAGGTTTCGGCTTCGATTCCGCCGTCCATCGGCAGTACAACGCTTACC
>NZ_NEIQ01000044.1:0-5013 GCF_002112765.1 Pseudomonas sp. B6(2017)
CCGGTGGTGGCCTTGACCATGATCGCCAGCTTTGCCCGGGCCCAGGTCAAGCCCGGCGAGCGGGTACTGATCCAGACCGCCACCGGCGGCACCGGGTTGCTCGCCGTACAACTGGCGCAGCATGCGGGGGCGCAGGTCTACGCCACCGCCGGCTCCCAGGAAAAACTCGACTACCTGGCCGGGCTGGGAGTCGCCCACCGGATCAATTATCGCGAGGAGGACTTCGCGCAAGCGATATCGCGGCTGACCCACGGCCAGGGCGTGGACGTGGTGATCAATACCCTGGCCGACGATGCACTGCAGAAAGGCTTCAATTGCCTGGCCCCTGGCGGGCGTTATGTCGAACTGGCGATGACCGCATTGAAATCGGCCCGCAGCATCGACCTGTCGCGGCTCAACGACAACCAGTCGTTCATCAGTATCGACCTGCGCAAGCAAACCCGGGACAACCCGGTGCTGCTGCAAGAGTTGGCCGATGAAATGACCAGGCTGCTGGAGGCCGGGGTAATCCGGCCTACCTTGAGCCGGGTCTTCGATTTCAGCGAGGTGCAGGACGCCTACCGCTGGCTGGCTGACCGGCGCAACATCGGCAAGGTGGTGGTCCGGGTACCGCAAATGACAGTCGTGCCGGAGCCTGCACCGCAGCTTGCCAGTGACCCGGGCCGCCCGGAGCCGATCGCGGTAATCGGCATGAGCGGCCGGTTCGCCGGCGCCGACAGCCTGGACGACCTCTGGCAGGTCCTCGTCCAGGGCCAGGACCTGCTGGAGGACGTGACGCGCTGGGACTTGTCGCGACATTTTCCCGCCTATGCGCCTTATTGCCGGCGTGGCGGTTTCCTGCACGATATCGATTGCTTCGATCCGCTGTTCTTCAATATCTCCGGGCGCGAGGCCAAGGTCATGGACCCGCAGCAGCGCCTGTTCCTCGAAGAGGCCTGGCGCGCCTTGGAAGACGCCGGGTATGCGGGTGCTAGCGGCGAAGGCTTGCGCTGCGGGGTCTATGTGGGCTGCGCGGCGGGCGATTACCAGCGGCTGCTGGAGAGCGACGCGCCGGCGCAGGCGTTCTGGGGCAATGCCGGTTCGGTGATTCCGGCGCGCATCGCCTATCACCTCAACCTGCAGGGCCCGGCTGTGGCGATCGATACCGCCTGCTCCAGCTCGCTGGTGGCGCTGCACCAGGCCTGCCAGGGGCTGCGCACCGGGGATGCCGACTTGGCCTTGGCCGGTGGCGTGTTCGTGCAGAGCACCGAGTTGTTCCATCTCCAGGCCCAGCACGCCGGCATGCTCTCGCCCAGCGGTTGTGCCTATGCCTTCGATGCCAAGGCCGATGGTTTCGTCCCGGGGGAGGGCGTCGGTGCAGTCGTGCTCAAGCGCCTGTCCCAGGCCCTGGCCGATGGCGATGTGATCCATGGCGTGATCCGCGGCACGGGAGTCAACCAGGATGGCGCGAGCAACGGCATCACGGCGCCCAATGCCACTGCCCAGACCCGGCTGGAACTGGAGGTCTACCGGCACCACGGTATCGAGGTCGAGCACATCGGCCTGGTGGAGGCCCACGGTACCGCGACGGTTCTGGGTGACCCGATAGAGGCCAGGGCCCTGGCCGATGCCTTCGCCCAAGTCGGTCATAGTGGCGCACCTTGTGCCCTTGGCTCGATCAAGAGCACGGTGGGGCACACGGCCACAGCGGCCGGCATCGCCGGAGTACTCAAGGTCCTGCTGGCGTTGCGGCACCGGCAAATCCCGGCGTCGGCGCATTTCGTCAGTGCCAATCCGCACATCGATTTTTCCCACGGTCCGTTCCATGTCCCCACCCGCACCGAACAGTGGCACCGGCCGGTGGCCGGGGAGCGGCTGGCGGCCGTCAGTTCATTCGGTTTCAGCGGTACCAACGCCCACGCGGTGATCGCCGAAGCGCCCGAGCGGCCGGTGCGGCCATCGGCCAGCCCGCTGCATCTGGTGGTGTTGTCGGCCAGGACCATTGCGCAACTACGGCAGCAGGCGAAGAACTTGCTCGCCCACCTGCAGTATGAGCCCGTCGAGCCAGGTGCCATGAGCCACACCCTGTTGTTGGGCCGGCGCCACCTCGAACAGCGCCTGGCCTGGGTCACCAGCGACGTGTATGCACTGCGCACGCAGCTGGCGCATTGGTTGGATGTTGGCAAACTGGTCGACGGCTACAGCGGGATCGTCGACGGTACCCGGGAAGCCTCCACCAAGGCCCAGGCCGTGGCCGACCGGTGCTTGCAAGAGTGCCGCGCGCCGGCCAATCCCGAGGTGCTCCGCGGTGCGCTGCTGTCACTGGCGCAACTGTATGTAGGGGGGATCGAGCTGGACTGGGCGCGATTGTTCCAGGGACAGCGGCCGGGCCGGGTCGCGTTGCCGACCTATCCCTTCGAGAAAGAGCGCTATTGGCCGTCTGGCAAGGAGCAAGAGGCCCGGCAGGCCGCTGCTCAGGCGCAACTGGCGTCAGTCCGGGCCGTCCCCCCGGCACCGCCCGCCACGCTGGTGCAGGTCAGCGCCAGCCAGCCAGCCGCGGCAACCGATGCCAGACCCGGCCGTCTCAAGTTGCGCTCCCTGGAGCAAGACCTGGAAGCCCTGGACAGCATCGCACCCGAGGTCGCACCGTCGGCGCAACATGTTTCCACCCCGCAGCTGCGGCCACTGCGGGTGATTGCCGAACCGGAAGACTCGGCAGTCGTCGCCGTCGAGCTGCGGCCCGCAACGCTACAAGCCGTTACCGAGCCGGTATCGGTTGCCGTCCCGCCGGTACAGCAGAACCAGCAGGTACCCGGGCTTGACCGCTACTCGCTGGAGCGTGAGCTGTCCGAGAGCCTTGCCCGGGCGCTGGGCATCGACGTGGAACGAATCCAGGCGGACAAGCCCTTCGCCTCGATGGGCATGGATTCGATCATCGCCGTGGAGTGGAGTCGCGAGATCAACAGGCGCTACGGGCTGGCCATCGGTGCGACCGCGGTCTACAAGCATCCGACCCTGGCCGGCATCGTCACCTTGGTGGCCGCTCAGCTCGAGTCGAATGCGCCGGGTATCGTAGAAGAACCCGCGCCGCTAAATGCGCCCGATCACTTGGAGCAGGCTATCGCCATGCATGTTCATCCAGCACCAGAGAGCGGGAGGCAAAATCCGTGTGCGGATTCCTGTGCTTGACTGCATTTTCATCCCGCACCCGCCATGGATATGGCGATAGCCCGCAGTGGAGGCGGCAATGATCGAAACCGGATACCACACCCTGCGTGTGCGCCACGAGGACAACATCTGCTTCGTGCAGCTGTATCGGCCCGAGGCCAACAACACCATCGACGATCGCCTGGTCGCCGAGCTGGCCGACCTGCTGGAACGACTGGATGAGCGCGTGACGGTACTGGTGCTCGAAGGGCTGCCGCAGGTGTTCTGCTTCGGCATGGACTTCGCGCTGGTGCGCAAGCTGGCCAACGACCCCCAGGCCAGTTCCAGCGTGCTCGATCCGGCCACCCTCTACGACCTATGGCTGCGCCTGGCGACCGGGCCATTCGTGGTGCTGTCCTACGTGCGCGGCAAAGTCAATGCTGGCGGCGTCGGGTTCGTCGCCGCCAGCGATATCGTGATCGCCGACCAGAGCGCCTCGTTCAGCCTTTCGGAGTTGCTGTTCGGGTTGATGCCGGCCTGCGTATTGCCGTTCCTGGAGCGCCGCATCGGCCCGCAGCGCGCCCACTACATGACCTTGATGACCAGCGCGATAGGCGTCGACCAGGCCCTGTCCTGGGGCCTGGTGGATGCCTGCGAGGCCGATGGCGACAACCTGCTGCGCAAGCACCTGTTGCGCTTGCGGCGCCTGTCCCGGCCGGGGGTGGCGCGCTACAAGCAATTTCGTGGTTCGCTGTGCGGCGCCCCACGACTCGATCGCGACGCCGCGCTGGCGGCCAACCGGCAGGTGTTCAGCGATCCGCAGAACCTTTCGAACATCGTGCGTTACGTCGACACGGGCGCGTTCCCCTGGGAGCAGGTGTGAGATGAGCGACGATCTGGTACAGCTCGAACAGGTAACGCCAGCGATCGTGCAGGTCACCATGACCGATCGCGTCCACAAGAACGGATTCTCCACTGGCCTGGCCCAGGCACTGATCCGTACCTTCGAGACGGTGCGTAGCAATCCGGCGTGGAAGGTGGTGGTCCTGACCGGCTACGACACCTACTTCTGCACCGGCGGCACCCAGGAAATGCTGCTCGAGCTGGCCGCCGGGGGCGGTCAGTACACCGACTATCCGATCTACGAACTGCCCTTGAACTGCGAGATCCCGGTGGTGGCGGCCATGCAGGGGCATGCGATTGGTGGCGGGCTGGTGTTCGGCCTGTTCGCCGACCTGGCGGTGCTCAGCCGCGAGAGCGTGTATGCGGCGAACTTCATGCGTTACGGCTTCACCCCGGGGTTCGGCTCGACCCTGGTACTGCAGGAAAAGCTCGGCCTGGCGCTGGCCCAGGAACTGCTGATGACCGCCGCGAACTATCGCGGCGACGAACTGGCAGGCCGCGGCATCCCGTTCCCGGTGTTGCCACGGGCGAACGTACTGGCCCACGCCCATGAACTGGCGGCGCAACTGGCCGAGAAACCCCGGCATTCACTGGTGCTACTCAAGGAGCATCTGACCTCTGGCCTGCGCGCGCGGTTGCCCGCGATCACGGCCCGCGAGGTGCAGATGCACGAGCAAACCTTTCATCACCCCGAAGTGCGGGAGCGTATCAAGGCACTGTTCGGCAACTGATTAGCCGTTGCCCGGTGCGATATTCCTTCAATAGCGAGGCACAAGCATGACCAGAGAACAGGTATTCGAATTGATCGTCCGTCACGTCCGGCAAGTGATTCCCACCCTTGCCAACCATGCGTTCACCCGCGGCGACCGCTTGCGTGACCTGGGCGCGAACTCGGTGGATCGCGCGGAAATCGTGATGCTGGTGCTGGAGTCGCTGTCTTTGAGCATTCCTCGGGTGGAGCTGTTCGGCCCGGGCAATATCGGC
>NZ_NEIQ01000045.1:0-4118 GCF_002112765.1 Pseudomonas sp. B6(2017)
CACCAGGGTGTCGAAACTGCGCTGCAACGCAGCCAGATCCAGCTGGCCCTTCAGGCGCAGCGCGCTGGGTACATGGTAGGCGGCGCTGGTCGGGTCCAGTTGCCAGAGGAACCATTGGCGTTCCTGGGCAAACGACAGTGACAAGGGTTGTTCTCGATCGACCGTGATCATCGCCGGCGCCTGCACGACCGCACTGGAGTCCATTCCCTGTAGGGTTGCCACAAAACCACCCAGGCGAGGCTGTTCGAATACCAGCTTCAGAGGCACCTCACACCCCAGGACGTGGCGCAGGCGCGAAACCACCTGCATCGCCAACAACGAGTGGCCACCCATTTCGAAGAAGTGATCCGTGAGACCTACTCGCTCGACTCCCAGGATATCGGCCCAGATGGCCGCAACCTGCTGCTCCGACTCGCTCACCGGAGCCACCCATTCCTGATTCATCAGGCTGCTATCAGGCTTGGGCAAGGCAGCACGGTCCAGCTTGCCGTTAGGGTTGAGCGGCATATGCTCAAGGAAGATCAGATGCGCTGGAATCATGTAATCCGGCAACTGTTCCGCCAAAGCCGTACGCAGCGCCTGAGCCAGCACCTGGGTATCAGACTGCTCGGCCACCAGGTACGCCAGCAACTGGTTGTCGACTGCCAGCACTACCGCTTCACGCACCTGCTCATGGGCCAGCAGCCGTGCTTCAATTTCGCCCAGCTCGATACGAAAGCCACGGACTTTCACTTGATGATCGGCCCGGCCGATGTATTCGATCACGCCATCGGCCCGGTACCTTGCCAGGTCGCCGGTACGGTAAAGACGCTCACCCGCGCTGGAGAACGGGTTCGCGACAAAACGTTCGGCAGTCAACAACGCACGGTTCAGGTAAGTCCGCGCCAGCCCGCAATGGCTACCGATATACAACTCACCTACCGCTCCCAAGGGCGCCAGGTTCAGATCGCAATCCAGGACATACAAGGCACGCCCAGGCAACGAACGACCAATCGGACTGGCTATGCCGCCAGTCGCCTCATTGCCAGCACTGCAATCGAGCACGCTGGAAACCACAGTGGCTTCGGTCGGCCCGTAGGTATTGAGCAGACGGATATGCCCCAGCCCCGCACGCTGCCATTGCGCCGGCCCATCCAGCGGCATGGCTTCGCCACCAATATGGATCTGCCGCAACGTTCCATAAGGTCTTGGGCCTGCCGCCAGGCAATCGAGCAGGAACAGTTTCCAATAGGCCGTTGGCAAGTCGGCCAGGGTGATGCCCTGGCTAATGATTTCGTCATACAACCGAGCACTGTCCCAAAGCTCGGGACCACGCAATACCACACTGGCCCCCTGGGTCAGGGCCGGATACAACTGCTCGACGAAGCCGTCGAAGTTCAAGGTAGCGAACTGCAGCACCCGGTCATTCGGAGTCAAGCGCGAATAACCTGCGGCGATGCTGGAGAACTCAGTCAGGGCGGCGTGACTGATCGCCACGCCCTTGGGCTTGCCCGTCGAGCCCGAGGTGTAGATCACATAGGCCAGGCTACGCGGGTCGGCCATCACTTGGGGATTGTCTTCAGAACACTGCTGCAATGCCGCTTCGGCCTGATCGATATCCAACGTCACCAGGCCCTGAGGCAGTGGCAATTGCAAATGAGACTGGCGCAACACCAAGTGCACGCCACTGTCTTCGAGCATATGCAACAGCCGCTCACGGGGGTAGTCCGGGTCCAGCGGCACATAGGCACCACCAGACTTGAGCACTGCCAACAGGCTGACCACCATGGCAAAGGAGCGCTCCACTGCGATCCCGACCAGGACTTCGGGTCCAACCCCCTGGCCGATCAGGTAGTGGGCCAGACGGTTGGCCTGGCGATTCAGCTCGGCATAGGTCATGGACTGCTGGCCCAGATGCAAGGCCGGCGCTTCAGGGCGTTGGCGCGCCTGGACCTCGAACAGACCATGCACACCTGCTGGGTGCATGAATGCCGGCGCGGCATCATTCCAGGCATGCAACAGCGCCTGTTGCTCGGCGGCATCCTGTATCGTCAAGTGGGCAATTCGCTGCCCTGCCTCTGCCACTACCGCCTGTAGCAGCGCCTGCCAATGCCGAGCCATGCGCTCGATCGTGGCGCTATCGAACAGATCCGTCGCGTATGTCCAGCAAGCCCAGACGCCCTCGATCGACTCCTGGGTATCCAGGCTCAGATCGAACTGCGCGCTTTGGCTGTCCCACTCCAATGCCTCGACCCCCAGCCCTGGCAGTTGTTGTTCACCACGGACACGACCCTCGGTCTGGTGATTGAACATCACCTGGAACAGCGGGTTATGACTCAGGCTGCGCTCGGGCTGTAGGGCCTCGACCAATTGCTCGAACGGCAGGTCCTGATGTCCCTGGGCCTCGAGAGCCCGTTGCTTGACCTGAGCCAGCAACTGGCTGAAGGTCATCTGCCCATCGATATCGGCCTTCAGTACCTGGGTATTGACGAAGAAGCCGATCAAGCGCTCGACCTCCACCCGGGTTCGGTTGGCGATCGGCACGCCGACACGGATATCGGACTGGCCGCTGTAGCGATACAGCAGGGTCTGGAAAGATGCCAGCAACAGCATGAACAGCGTCACGCCTTCGCGCTGAGCCAAGGCCTTGAGCCCGGCCACCAACCCATGATCCAGGGCAACGTCCAGCCGGGCACCACGATAGCTTTGCACGGCTGGCCGTGGATGATCCAAAGGCAGTTCCAGCACAGGCTGCTCACCACCCAACAACTCCCGCCAGTAACCGAGCTGGCGCTCCTTTTCTCCAGCTTCCATCCAACTACGTTGCCACAGTGCGTAATCGGGGTATTGGATCGGCAGGTCGGGCAACGCCGAGCTTCGCCCCTGGCTATAGGCGACATACAGTTGGACCAACTCATCGACCATGACTTGCATCGACCAGCCATCGGACACGATGTGGTGCAGTACCAGCACCAGTACGTGTTCCTCCTCGGCCAACTGCAGTAGTTTGACTCGCAGCAGGGGGCCCTGCTGCAAGTCGAAGGGCTTGGCCACTTCAGCCTTTACCAAGGCTTCCAATTGCTGTGGGTCGGCTCGCTCCAAGTCGATCGACACACTCGACTGCGCCTGCACTACCTGCACCACCTGCTCTCCATCCTGATGCAGGTGGGTACGCAGGCTTTCATGGCGAGCCAGCAAGGTGTCGAAACTGTGCTGCAATGCTGAATGGTCGAGCCGGCCCTTCAGGCGCAGGGCACGGGGCAAATGGTAGGCAGGGCTCTCGGGCTCCAATTGCCAGAGAAACCACTGCCGCTCCTGGGCATAAGAGAGTCGCAGCGGTTCATCCTGCTGGCGCTTGAAAACCGGGGCGATCTCGAACAGGTTGATGCCTTGCTGTTTGAGCAGTACCGCCAACGCTTTCTTTTCTTGCGCAGAAAGAGAACCCACCGACTCGATTAATGCTTGCACGCCACGCCCCTCAGGAAGTCAATTTATCCAAATCTTCTGCTGATAGACGTTTGAGGGCCTCCAGGGATTTAGCCAATGCATCCTGCACCGGCGAAATATTTGTCTGCTGCGCTGCGACATGGGCACAGAACTCGACCAGGGTCGGTGTGGTGAAGATCGACTTGACGTCGATCTCGCTGTGCAGCTGCTCGCGCAATCGCACCACCACTTGCGTGGCCAGCAACGAGTGTCCGCCCAACTCGAAGAAGTTGTCCTTCAAGCCGACGCGCTCCACTTCCAGTACCTGCGCCCAGATCTGCGCGACCTGCTGCTCCAGCGCGCTCTGCGGTGCCACGTACTCCCGTGCCTGCAAGCTGGCATCGGGCTTGGGCAGGACCTTGCGGTCCAGCTTGCCGTTGGGGCTCAGCGGCATCTGCTCCAACACCACCCACTGCGCCGGCACCATGTAGTCCGGCAGGTGCGCGGCCAGGTGGGCACTCAGTACTTCGCGCCAGTCTTCGCCCGCGCCTTCCAGCACCAGGTAACCCACCAGGTGCTGGTTATCCACCGCCAGTACCGCGGCCTCGCGCACACGCTCGTGCTCCAGCAGTCGCGCTTCGATCTCGCCCAACTCGATGCGCAGGCCTCGCAGCTTGACCTGGTGGTCGATACGCCCGGCGTATTCGATCACC
>NZ_NEIQ01000046.1:0-3922 GCF_002112765.1 Pseudomonas sp. B6(2017)
CCATACCGAGACGTCGAAGCTGAATGGGGTCTTTTGCAAGACCGTGTCGCCAGCACCCAGGGCATAAGCCTCCTGCATCCAGCACAGGCGGTTGAGCAGTGCCGAATGCCGGTTGCCGGCGCCCTTGGGCTGGCCGGTGGAGCCGGAGGTGTAGATCACGTAAGCCAGGTTCTCACCGCCCAGGGCGATCTGCGGATTTTCTTCGCTGTAACCCGCCAGGCTGGCTTCGAGCTGATCCAGGGCCAGACATTCGGCCTCACCGCCAAGTGGCAGCTGCTCCAGCAGATGCGCGTGGGTCAGCAGCAGTTTCACGCCGCTGTCTTCGAGCATGTAGGCCAGGCGTTCGCGCGGGTATTCCGGGTCCAGCGGCACATAGGCGCCACCGGCCTTGAGTACCGCCAGCAGGCCCACCACCATTTCGATCGAGCGCTCCACCGCCAGCCCCACCAGCACATCCGGGCCGACCCCGGCCTGGATCAGGCGATGGGCCAGGCGGTTGGCCCGGCGGTTGAGTTCGGCATAGCTCAGGCGCTGCTGACCAAAGACCAGGGCCGGGGCTTCGGGAGCCAGGGCCACCTGTTCCTCGATCAACTGGTGCACCTGGCGTTGCAGCGGGTAGTCACGCTCGGTGGCGTTCCATTGCTCCAGCACCTGGCGCCGCTCGGCAAGGTCGAGCATCGGCAGCTCACCCAGGCTCCGGGTACTGTCGGCCAGCATACCCAGCAGCAGGTTGGTCAGGTGCCGACCATAGGACTCCACGCTTTGCGCGGTGAAACTGGCCCGGGCGAAGCTGAATTGCAATGACAGTGTCTCGCCAAGGTCCACCAGCAGGGTCAAGGGATAGCTGGTCTGCTCGTGCGCCTGAGGCACACCAAAGCCGATACCGCTGCCGCCCTGCTCCAGCGCCTTGGATACCGGGTAGTTCTCGAACACCAGGATATTGTCGAACAGTGCTTCGCCACCCTGGCTGGCCCAGCGCTGGATGTCGTACAACGCGGTGTGTTCATGTTCGCGCAGGGCCAGGTTGCGCTCCTGCACATCCTGCAGCCACTGCGCCACCGAACGTTGGGCATCGACGGCGCAAATCACTGGCAAGGTATTGATGAACAAACCGATTTGCTGCTCGATCCCGGCCAATTCAGCCGGGCGACCGGCCACGGTGGCGCCGAAGGTCACCACCGACTGCCCGCTATGGCGTTGCAGCAGGATCAGCCAGGCTGCCTGGATCAAGGTGTTGAGGGTGACTTTCTGGCTGCGGGCGAAAGCTTCCAGGCGTCCGGTCAGCTCGGCATCCAGGGCCCAGCGGTACTCGCCATGGCCCTGTGCAGCCAAGGGCAGGTTGCTGCCCAAGCGCGTCGGTGCCGGCAACTGGCTCAACTGCTCGCGCCAGAAGGCCTCGGTCGCCTTGGCATCCCGTTGTTGCAACCAGCCGATGTAGTCGCGATAGCGGCCACTGGCCTCCGGCACCGCTACGCCGGCATAGCGTTGCAATACTTCACCAAACAACCGCGAATTGCTCCAACCGTCCATGAGGATGTGATGGTTGGTGTAGATCAGCTCATGGCGCTGCTCACCCGTACGCACCAGCAGCACTCGCACCAGGGGCGCCCGGGCCAGGTCGAAACCCTGGCGACGCTGGGCTTGCTGCAGGTTCTGCAGCTCTTGTTCGAGCTCGGGCATGGCGCGCCAATCGAGTTCTTCGATCGGCAGGCTGGCCTGGCGATAGACCACCTGGCACGGCCATTCCAGCTGGCCTTGCCAGAAGTAGCCGCTGCGCAGCACTTCCTGGGCCTGCACCGTAGCCTGCCAGGCCTGCCGGAAACGGCTCACATCCAGGTAGTCGACCGTGACCCGGATCTGGTTGATGTAATCGCCCGCCGTCTGCTCGTACAGGGTATGGAACAACATGCCCTGCTGCATTGGCGACAAGGCATAGATGTCCTCGATGTCGCTAGCCACCAGGGGCAGGGACTCGAGCTGGGGCTGGGTCAGCCTGGCCAAAGGGAAGTCCGAAGCGGTGACGCCAACGTTGCCCGGGGTGCAGCAGTGCTCCACCAGGGCCGCCAGTTCGCGGGCATAGTCCTGGCTCAACTGTTCGATCACCGCTTCATCGAACATCAGCGGGCTGAAGGTCCAGCTCATGTGCAACTCGCCGCCATATACCTGGCCGTTGAGGGTCAGCCAGTTACCCAGCGCGGCCTCGGGGCTCTGCTCGGCGCCGGTGCTTTCCGCCGCCGGGGTGAACAGGCCGTCTGGCTGGTCGAAGCTGCCATCGACCTGCCCCAGGTAGTTGAAGGTGATGCGCGGCACCGGCAACAGGCTGAAGGCCTGGCGGGTCTGCTCGTCCCCGAGGTAGCGCAAGGCACCAAAACCCAGGCCCTTGTTCGGCACAGCGCGCAGCTGCTCCTTGACCTGCTTGATCGAGCCCGCCAGGTCGGCGGCCGGGGTCAGGCGCACCGGGAACAGGCTGGTGAACCAGCCCAGGGTGCGCGTCAGGTCCAGGTCATCGAACAGCTCCTCGCGGCCGTGCCCCTCGAGCTGGACCAGGCTGGAGGCATGGCCGGTCCAGCGGCAGATCACCCGGGCCAGGGCCGTCAGCAGCAGGTCGTTGATCTGTGTCCGATAGGCCGTGGGCGCCTGCTGCAGCAGTTGCCGGGTACGCTGCGCATCGAGCTGGCTGACCAGGGTCCGGGCCAAACGGCCCGGACGAGCGCCCCGGGGATCGCGGCACGGCAATTCGGCACTCACGCCCTGCAACTGTTGCTGCCAGTAGTCTTGTTCCTGGTGCATCGCGGCGCTGCGGGCATGGGCTTGCAGGCGCTCGGCCCAGGTCTTGAACGCCGACGTCTTGGCCGGCAACCGCTGCTGGCGACCCTCGACCGACTGCTGATAAAGGTTCTGCAAATCTTCGAGGAAGATCCGCCAGGAAACGCCATCCACCACCAGGTGGTGCATGACCAGCAACAGTCGCTGGCTGCCATCGGGCAACTCAGCCAGCACCGCCCGCAACAACCGGCCCTGTTGCAGATCGAGGCTGCGCTGGGCGCGTTCGCACAGCTCTTGCAGCTCATCGGCAGTCTCCAGGCGGGCCTGCCAGAGCAAGGTCGTTGCCACAGCATCATGCCGGGCCTTCCAGCCGTCAGGCTGCGGGTTGAAGCTCAGGCGCAGCACATCGTGATGCACTACCAGCGCCTGGAGTGCCGCTTCCAACAGGTCCGCGCGCACCGGTTGGCGCGGCGTCAACAGCAAGGACTGGTTCCAGTGATGCCGATCCGGCAGGTCCATGGCGAAAAACAGCTGCTGGAAAGGCAGCAATGGTGTCTCGCCCTGCACCGGCCCCTGGTCGATCACCTGCACGGCCTGCAACTGGGCCACCCGCGCCAGGCTGCGCACGGTCTGGTGCTGGAACAACGCCTTGGGGGTGAAGTGGATCCCGGCCGCCCGGGCCCGGCTGACCACCTGGATCGAGATGATCGAATCGCCGCCACGCTCGAAGAAGTTATCGTTCAGGCCCACCTGCTCGATACCCAGCACCTCGGCCCAGATCGCGGCGATCTGCTGCTCCAAAAGACTTTGTGGAGCCTCATAGGCTTGGGCGGACTGCGCCTTGTCCGGCTTGGGCAAAGCCTTGCGGTCCAGCTTGCCGTTGGGGCTCAGCGGCATCTGCTCCAGCACCACCCACTGCGCCGGCACCATGTAGTCCGGCAGGTGCGCGGCCAGGTGGACACTCAGCACTTCGCGCCAGTCTTCGCCCGCGCCGTCCAGCACCAGGTAACCCACCAGGTGCTGGTTATCCACCGCCAGTACCGCGGCCTCACGTACCCGCTCGTGCTCCAGCAGTCGCGCTTCGATCTCGCCCAACTCGATGCGCAGGCCTCGCAGCTTGACCTGGTGGTCGATACGCCCGGCGTATTCGATCACC
>NZ_NEIQ01000047.1:0-3517 GCF_002112765.1 Pseudomonas sp. B6(2017)
GATGTGCAGAATGAGGTACGGGTGGCCGAGGCCGAAGTGCGCAGCGCGGAAGCGGCAGAAGAATTTGCCCGCTCGGGGCTTGATCGCCAGCGCATGCTCTTCGACAAACAGTTCGTTGCACGGGCCCGGGTGGATGAGGCCGCGGCCAACTGGCGGGCGGCCAACGCAAGGCTCAATGTCGCGAAAACCGGGCTGCTCACGGCACGCAACAAATTGAGCTACACCGAGTTGCGTGCGCCCGATGCCGCTATCGTCAGCGCGGTGATGGTCAATAACGGCCAGGTGGTCGATGCCGGTCAGCTGGCGTTCAAGCTCGCCTCGACGCAGGAGCGTGACGCGGTCTTCAATATCTCTGAGCGCCTCTACACCTCAGTGGTCTCGGACGTGAAAGTCGAAGTCGCGCTGGTGTCGGACCCCAAGATCAAGGTCATTGGCTCGATCCGTGATTCCAGCCCAACCGCAGATGCCGCCACCCGCACCTATCGGGTGCGCATTGCGCTGCCGCAAACCCCGCCGGCCATGGCTTTGGGAGCCACCGTGACAGGCCGTCTGCTGTTGCCCGGCAAAACCCTGTTCATTCTCCCCGCCTCGGCCCTGACGAGCGAGGACGGCAAGCCGGCAGTCTTCGTGGTTCAGCCCTCCGATCACCTGCTGGTTCGCAAACCTGTGGTCGTCACCCGCTATACCGCCACGCAAGCACTGGTCGAGTCCGGATTGAGCGAAGGCGATGCAGTGGTAACGGCCGGGGTCAGCAAGCTCCGGGCCGGGCAAAAGGTCGTCTACGATACTGCCGAGGTGGCCCAATGAAACCCAGCCCGCCCCCCCCTGCAGATTCCCGCGGCTTCAACCTCTCGGCCTGGTCGATCGGCCAGATGCCACTGATGTTCTTCCTCATGCTGGTGACCCTGGTCGGTGGTGCGCTGAGCTATGCCAAGCTGAGTCGCAACGAAGACCCGGCCTTCACCATCAAGACCATGGTCGTGAGCGCCCACTGGCCCGGAGCGACCATCGACGACACGACGAAACTCCTGACCGACCGCCTGGAGAAGAAGCTCGAAGAGATCCCCTATCTCGACCGGCTCGACAGTTACACGCGCCCTGGCGAAACCGTGATCATGGTCAACCTGCGCGACGATGCGCCGGCGCGAGTGGTTCCCGATGCCTGGTATCAGGTTCGCAAGAAGATGGCCGACATCACCGCCACGCTGCCAAGCGGCGTGCAGGGCCCCTCCTTCGACGACGAATTCGGCGACACCTACGGGCAGATCTTCGGCTTCACCGCCGAGGGGTTCTCCGACCGTGAACTGCGTGACTACCTCGAAGGCGTGCGTGCGGAGCTGCTGCGGATTCCCGGAATCGGCAAGGTGCAGTTGCTGGGAGTACAGGAGGAGCAGATTGTCATCGAATTCTCCCCTGGCCGGCTGGCCGCCTTCGGGCTTGATGAAGAGGCCGTACTGCGCGCCTTGAAGGCGCAGAACGCGGTGATACCTTCTGGCACGGTGCGGCTGGCCGAGGACAAGATCGCCCTGCGCGTCAGCGGCGGTTTCGCCTCCGAGGAAAGCCTGCGCAACGTCACCTTGCGCGCCAATGATCGTTTCGTGCCGCTCACCGAGCTCGCGGCTATCCGGCGCATTGCCGCCGACCCGCCCGCGCCGCTGTTCCGGGTCAATGGTGAGAAAGCCCTAGGCCTTGCCATCTCGATGGCCTCGGGTGGCAACCTGCTGAATTTTGGCGAAGCGGTTCGCAACCGCATGGATGAGGTCAAGACCTCCCTGCCCCACGGTATCGAGATGATCCAGGTCGCCGACCAATCGACCGTGGTGAAGCAGGCCGTCAGTGGTTTTCTGACGGTCCTCGCCGAAGCGGTGGCCATCGTGCTCGCGGTGTCCTTTCTCTCGCTCGGCGTGCGCGCCGGGTTGGTGGTCAGCCTCTCGATCCCTCTGGTTCTGGCCATGACCTTTATCGGCATGGAGTTGACAGGCATCGGCCTGCAACGCATCTCGCTGGGGGCCTTGATCATCGCCCTCGGCCTGCTGGTGGATGACGCGATGATCACCGTCGAGGCCATGGTCGGCAAACTCGAAGAAGGCTGGAACCTCAAGCGGGCAGCGAGCTTCGCCTACGATTCAACTGCCTTCCCGATGCTGACCGGCACCCTGGTGATGATCGCCGGGTTCATCCCGGTGGGGTTCGCCGCCTCGAGCGCGGGTGAATACTGCTACTCGATGTTTATGGTGGTGCTGATCTCGCTGTCGGCTTCCTGGGTGGTTGCGGTGCTGTTCTCGCCCTTGCTCGGGACCCTGATCCTGCCCAAGTCGATGCCCCATCACGGGCATGGCGGCGGGCGCGTGATGAACGCCTACGAACGGGCGCTGGCCTGGGCCCTCAAGCATCGGGCGCTGACCCTGGGCTTTGCCGGCGCGGCCTTCGTGGCGTCGCTCGGCGGGGCAAGCTACCTCGAACAGCAGTTCTTCCCGCCCTCCGACCGCCCCGAACTGCTGGTCAGCCTGACGCTGCCGCAGAATGCCTCGCTGGATGCAACCATACGCCAGGCCTCAAAACTCGAGGAGTTGCTGAAGAACGACCCGGATGTCGAGCGCTTCTCCACCTACATCGGCTCCGGCGCCATTCGTTTCTATCTGCCCATGGAGGTGCTGCTGCAGAACGAGAACGTCACCCAGACGGTGGTGGTGGCCAAAAGCGTCAAGCAGCGTGATGCGTTGCAGGCCAGGCTGGCTGAGGCGTTCAAGACGCAGTTCTCCGGGCTCATCGCCCGTGCGACGCCGCTGGAACTCGGCCCTCCGGTAGGCTGGCCGCTCAAGTACCGCGTCACTGGCCCCGATCAGAACCAGGTGCGTGATATCGCCACGCGCCTGGCCAACCTGATCTCTGCCAACCACGACACCCGGGAGGTGCATCTGCTGTCCGGCGAGCCACAACGCAGCGTGCGGGTCGAAGTCGACCAGACCCAAGCGCGGGCATTGGGGCTTTCCTCGGAAGACATCGCCAGTGCCATGGCAACCATCTTCTCCGGCTCGGCGGTCACCACGGTGCGCGACCAGGAGCGGCTTATCGATGTGGTGATCCGCGCGCAAATCGGCGAACGCACCAACCTGGCAACCCTCGCTAATCTCCAGTTGCGCACGGCCGCTGGCCATAGCGTTCCCTTGACGCAGATCGCCAAGCTCAGTTTCGGCGTGGAAGACCCCATCGTCTGGCGCCGCCAGCGCCTGCCCCTGATCACCGTACAGGGCGACGTTCGCGAAGGGCTCGAGGCGGCCACCGTGGTTCAAGCACTGGCGCCCGCCGTGTCACGGTTCTCTGCCGAGCTGCCCAAGGGCTACAAGGTTGAAGTCGGCGGCGCAGTCGAGGAAGCGGCCAAGGGCAGCAAATCACTCGCCGCCGTGCTGCCCATCACGGCACTGGTGATGTGCGTGCTGCTGATGGTGCAACTGCGCAGTTTCTCGCGCATGTTCCTGGCGTTGGCGATGGCTCCGTTCGGGCTCATCGGTGTGGT
>NZ_NEIQ01000048.1:0-1847 GCF_002112765.1 Pseudomonas sp. B6(2017)
GTGTTCATCAAGAAAAGCTCCGAGTTCCCAACGAGCAATCTGCCGATGACGGCCTTGTCCGATGAACAGCCCGGGGGCGACAACACTTCGGACGGTGAGTTGAGCTTGGGTGAAGGCGCCGTCGTGGATCTCGGGGTGGGTGAAGAGCCGGTGGTGGCCAACCCAGGCCGGCCAAACGCTCAGTTCGATCCGTTCTTCTCGGCCGTGGTGAAGGAGATCGGTGCCGCCCTGGAGCTGCCCCTGGAGGAGTTGCTGTTGCACTACAGCAGCAGCTACAGCGCTGCCCGGGCCGCGATGCTCCAGGCGTGGCGCTTCTACAGCTTGCGGCGCTGGTGGCTGGCCTGTGACTTCTGCCAGCCCAGCCGTGAACTGGTGATCGATGAAGCGGTGGCTCGCGGGCTGATCGACCTGCCTGGTTACAGCGACCCAGCCAAACGCAAGGCGTATTGCCAAGCACTGTGGATCGGTCCGGCCCGAGGCGCTATCGACGAGCTGAAAGAGGCCAACGCCGCCGGCAAGCGAATCGAGATCGGTGTCAGCAACGAAACCCTGGAAACCGCAGCGATGACCGGCGAGCCCTGGCAACAGGTGTTCCGCCAGCGCGTGCGCGAAGTCGAGCAGCGACGCAAACACAACCTGCAGGCGCTGCCCAAAGGTGGGCTGGAAAACCCGCCTGAACCTGAACCCAAAGAGGACTAACCATGTCGCGAGCATTCGAGCTGGCTGCCTCGCAGCCCTGGCTGATGCTGCCTGCTGCCCTGGATAACCTGCTGGCCATATCCGACCGGCTGGGCGATCCGATGGCCCTGGAAGCCAAGCGCGGCGAACGGCTGGAGAACACCCGCCAGGTCACCGTGCGCAATGGCGTGGCCGTGGTGCCGGTGGTGGGGCCGATCTTTCGTTACGCCAATCTCTTTACCGAGATCAGCGGGGCGACCAGTACCCAGGTGCTGGCCACGGACATTCAGCAGGCGCTGGATGACCCCAAGATCAAGGCCATTGTCCTGAACATCGACAGCCCAGGCGGCGTGGCATCGGGCATCAACGAGCTGGCCGAGCTGATCTACGCCGGCCGGGACCGTAAGCGGATTGTTTCGTACATCGGCGGCACGGGCGCCAGTGCGGGCTATTGGATCGCTTCGGCGGCAAGCGAAATCGTGATCGACGAGGCCAGCCTTGCCGGCAGCATCGGTGTCGTGGTCGAGGCCGTGGTGGAGGGTGAGAACGCCACCGGGCGCAAGCGATACCAGATCGTCAGCCGCAACGCCCCGAACAAGCGCCCGGATCTGGCCACCGAGGAAGGCCGCGCCAAGATCGGCGAAACCATCGACGCCCTGGGCGAAGTGTTTGTGGGCAAGGTCGCCCGCAACCTGGGCGTTGCCGCTGAGGAGGTCCCCGAGATGGGCGATCACGGCGGGTTGCGCGTCGGCGCCGACGCCGTCAAGCACGGCCTGGCCCACCGCGTGGGCTCGCTGGAAGCACTGATCACCGAACTGGCCAAGCCGGCCATCACCACCAACCCAAGGATACACACCATGACCACCGTCACGACTACGGCTGAGCTGCGCACTGCTCTGGCAGCCGGCACCGACCCGACCACTATCGAAATTGCCCAGGCTTCCCAGCCGGACCTGGGCGCGATTCGCACCGAGGCCGCGACGGTCGAGCGCGAGCGCATCAAGGGCATCAACGCCCTGGCCAGCAAAGGCTTCGAAACGGAGATCGAAGCCGCCATCGATAACGGCAGCTCGGTCGAGGCCACCGCCCTGGTGCTGTTCAAGGCGGCCCAGGATCGGGGCATTTCGCTCCAGGGCATCAAGAGCGATGCCCAGGGCGTGACCGGCGCC
>NZ_NEIQ01000048.1:2191-3380 GCF_002112765.1 Pseudomonas sp. B6(2017)
GCTGCGGCCGAGGACGGCTCGAAAACCCCGGTGGCCATCCTCGATCAGGACGTGGACACCACCGAGGGCGCCAAGGGCGCGCCCATCCGTTTGACCGGCCAGGTGCTGGGCAAACAACTCATCCTGGGCGAAGGCCTGACCTTGGCTGATGCCAAGGCTGCCCTGCGTCCCCTGTGCATCTTCATTCGCTGACCGGAGCCAACATGACTGATATTTTCGACACCCTGACCATGCTGCAAGCGGTCGAGCAGATGAAGACGCCGCGCCGCTTCCTCATGGACACCTTCTTCAACGGCTCGACCCCGCAGACCTTCGGCACCAAGACGGTGACCATCGATATCATCAAGGGCCAGCGTCAGATGGCGCCATTTGTGAGCCCGACACTGCCAGGTAGCGTGGTATCCCGTGAGGGGTTTGTATCGAACACCTACGAGCCGCCTTACATCCAGCCCAAGCTGCCAACCAATGCTGAACTGATCCTCAAGCGCTCGGCCGGGGAGAACCCGTACTCCACTCGTACACCACTGGAGCGAGCAGGCGAGCAGTTGGGCCGAGACTTGCGCAGTCTCGACGAGCAGATCATTCGTCGTGAGGAGTGGATGTGCGCGCAGGCGCTGACCACGGGCAAGGTCCGAGTCATTGGCGAAGGGATCGATGACACCATCGATTTTCGAATGGAGAACAGTCACAAGATCACCCTCGGCCAAGGTCGCTGGAACGCCTCGGACTCTGACCCCATTGGCAACCTGCGCCAGTGGAAACGCCTGTCTGCCAAGGACTCGGGGCGTACGGCAGGCGTAGCGGTACTCAGTGCCGAAGCGCAAGACGCTTTCCATCGCAACGACACTGTACTCAAGCAGCTCAACAGTCGCCGGGTGGACATGGGGATGATCAAGCCTGAGCTGCTGCCTGATGGTGTCACCTACCTGGGTTATCTGAATGACCCGGGTATCGATCTGTATGCCTATGACGAATGGTATGTGGACGACCTCAGCGGTGATGAGGCGCCGATGATTCCACAGGGTGGGCTGATCCTGGGTTCCGCAGGCACCCGCAATGCCATGTTGTATGGCGCGATCCAAGATCTCGCCGCTATCGAAAGCGGCCTGGTAGAAGCTGCTCGTTTCCCGAAAAGCTGGGTGACTGAGGAGCCAAGCCAGCGGTGGTTGAAACTCCAGTGCGCGCCGCT
>NZ_NEIQ01000049.1:0-2863 GCF_002112765.1 Pseudomonas sp. B6(2017)
CCATACCGAGACGTCGAAGCTGAATGGGGTCTTTTGCAAGACCGTGTCGCCAGCACCCAGGGCATAAGCCTCCTGCATCCAGCACAGGCGGTTGAGCAGCGCCAAATGCCGGTTGCCGGCGCCCTTGGGCTGGCCGGTGGAGCCGGAGGTGTAGATCACGTAGGCGAGATTCTCGCCGTCCAGGGCGATCTGCGGGTTTTCTTCGCTGTAACCTGCCAGGCTGGCTTCGAGCTGATCCAGGGCCAGGCACTCCACCTCACCGCCAAGTGGCAGCTGCTCCAGCAGATGCGCCTGGGTCAGCAGCAGTTTCACGCCACTGTCTTCGAGCATGTAGGCCAGACGTTCGCGTGGGTATTCCGGGTCCAGCGGTACATAGGCGCCACCGGCCTTGAGTACCGCCAGCAGGCCCACCACCATTTCGATCGAGCGCTCCACCGCCAGCCCCACCAGCACATCCGGGCCGACCCCGGCCTGGATCAGGCGATGGGCCAGGCGGTTGGCCCGGCGGTTGAGCTCGGCATAGCTCAGGCGCTGCTGACCAAAGACCAGGGCCGGGGCTTCGGGAGCCAGGGCTACCTGTTCCTCGATCAACTGGTGCACCTGGCATTGCAGCGGGTAGTCGCGCTCGGTGGCGTTCCACTGATGAACGATGCGCTGGCGCTCTTCAGCCTCCAGCAGGGCCAGGTCCTGTATCGGCAAAGTCGGATCGGCCACGGCCGAGCGCAGCAGGTTCTGCCAGTGGCGCGCCAGGCGCTCGATGCTCGCGTGGATGAACAGGTCGGTGGCGTAGGTCAGGGAGGCCCAGATACCCTCGGCGGTTTCCTGGGTGTCCAGGCTCAGGTCGAACTGGGCGCTCTGGTTATCCCACTCCAGGCTGGCCACTCGCAGGCCGGGCAACTGCGTCTCGCCGGCGTCGGCCTGGGCATTGGCCTGGTGGTTGAACATCACCTGGAACAACGGGTTGTGGCTCAGGCTGCGCTCCGGTTGCAGCGCCTCGACCAACTGCTCGAACGGCAGGTCCTGGTGGGCCTGGGCTTCCAGCGCGCGGCGCTTGGCCTGCTGCAGAAGCTGCGCAAACGTCAGCTGCCCGTCGATATCGGCCTTGAGCACCTGGGTATTGACGAAGAAACCGATCAGGCGCTCGACTTCCACTCGGTTGCGGTTGGCGATCGGCACCCCGACGCGGATGTCCTGCTGGCCGCTGTGGCGATGCAACAAGGCCTGGAACGAGGCCAGCAGGACCATGAACAGGGTCACGCCCTCACGCTGGGCCAACCCCTTGAGTGCCGCTACCAGCCCTTGTTCCAGGGCCACATCCAGGCGTGCGCCACGGTAGCTCTGTTGTGCCGGGCGTGGATGATCGAACGGCAACTCCAGCACCGGCTGGACACCGCCGAGCAGCGCCAGCCAGTACTCCAGCTGCCGCGCCTTCTCCCCTGACTCCATCCAGCTGCGTTGCCACAGGGCGTAATCGGCATACTGGATCGCCAGGGCCGGCAACGCGCACTCCTGCCCCTGGCTGTAGGCGGCGTACAGCTGCATCAGCTCCTGGACCATGACCTGCATCGACCAGCCATCGGACACGATGTGGTGCTGCACCAGCACCAGCACGTGCTCTTCTTCCCCCAGGCGCAGCAGACTGGCCCGCAGCAATGGGCCTTGCAGCAGGTCGAAAGGCCGGGCCATTTCCTCCTCTACCCGTTCCTTGAGGCGGGCTTCGTCGATCGGCTCCAGGACGATCTCGATCGAAGCCTGGGCCAGCACCTGCTGAGTCATGCGATCGTCTTGCAGATGCAGGCGGGTGCGCAGGCTTTCGTGACGCGCGACCAGGCTATCGAAGCTGCGCTGCAAGGCCGCGATGTCCAGGCGTCCGCTCAGGCGCAATGCGCTGGGCACATGATAGGCGGCACTGTCGGGCTCCAACTGCCAGAGAAACCACTGGCGCTCCTGGGCATAGGACAGCGGCAGGTTGTCGTTGCTTTCGCGAACGGAGGCGATGGGCAGTTGGGCGAAGCTCATGCCACGGCTTTGCAGGCGCTGGTAGAACTGCTTGCGCTGCTCCAGAGGCAGTCGAAGAAAGCGCGATACCAGATCGATGTTTGGGTTGGAAAGCATGGTTCAAATCGCCTCTAGTTCGCTCAAGAATTCACGAAGATCATCAAAATCAGCCGCACTGCCAGCGCGACAAACGCTGGCGGCCTCGACATAGGCCCGCAAGGATTCGGTCTGGAACACTTCCACCAGTGGCACTTCCAGGCCCAGCTCGGCCTGGACCCTGGAGGTGATCTGGATCGCCAGCAGGGAATGGCCGCCCACTTCGAAGAAGTTGTCGTTGAGCCCTACCTGCGGCAGGCGCAGGACCTCGGCCCAGATCGCCGCGATCTGTTGCTCCAGTTCGCTCTGCGGGGCCACGTAGGCCTGCTGCATCTGGCTGGCGTCCGGTTGTGGCAGGCCCTTGCGGTCCAGCTTGCCGTTGGGGGTCAAGGGCATCTGCGCCAGGAACATCAGGTGGGTGGGCACCATGTAGTCCGGCATGCGCGCCTTGAGGGCACGGCGCACGGCGTCCCGGGCACTGGCCTGGGCATTGGCATCGTCGACCAGGGCTGGATCGAACATCACCAGGTAACCCACCAGTTGCTTGCCGGTCGGCCCGTCCTGGGCCACCACCACCGCCTCCCGCACGGCCTCCTGCTCGCGCAGGCGCGCCTCGATCTCGCCCAGTTCGATACGGAAGCCGCGGATCTTCACCTGGTGGTCGACCCGACCCAGGTAGTCCACCACCCCATCGGGGCGGCCACGGGTCAGGTCGCCACTGCGGTACACCCGGCTGCCCGGCGCGCCGAACGGATCGGGCACGAAGCGT